>NZ_JBSXNW010000026.1:0-2151 GCF_056857835.1 Flagellimonas sp. B-3 | reverse complement strand
TTGCTCTGGTCCACGCACTTGGCGAGCCATTCCTCGTCGTAGCTTACCCCGTGCTGTTCCAGTACATCCTCCGGAACGCCGTCCCATACGTTCGGCTGGTTCCCTTTATAACCGATCTCCTCTATCCCGATCTTGCTCGTGTAGAAGCCCGTCATCGTCAGGTTCCTGACCAACGAGAAGAAGTTCACCTCAAAGGGACGCTCGTTGCCCGGTACCTCAGGGTCGTAGTAAGCGATACCGTCCAAAATTTCCTTCTGCTGGTCCTCTGTGGACTTTACAAACTCCGTCCCGTACTCCGTGTTGCCCTTGTGGTCTAGCCACATGATGCCTCCGCGGATATCAGGCCCCAGGGTCTCCTCGTCCTTGGCCATGAACTCGATGAAGCTCACCACATCGGCGTCGGACGCCCCTTTGTACTCCTCCGAAGGGGGCAATATAAGGTCGCACAGTACGGTCAATGTCTCCACTTCGTGTGGGTTCAGGAATTGTTCGTCCTGTAGTTCGTTGATCAGTTCGGTCTCCTGTGGCACCCGTCCCGGGTAGGTGATCTTCGGTGCCTCTGTCAGTTCTGTCCCTTCCGTAGCGGGCTTGCACCCGTGCATGGCCAGTCCACCGGCCACGGAGCCCAGTACTATCGACTTTAAACTCTTTCTTCTGTCCATCTCCCTATATGTTTTGTTGTTTGAGTTGCTCCACGATGTATTCCGAGGCCCTCATCGAGAGTGCCAATATCGTCCAGGTACAGTTCTTATCCGCCTGCGACACGAAAGGCCCCGCGTCCACGATGAACACGTTGTCCACATCGTGCAACTGCTGGTACTTGTTGGTCACAGAGGTCCTCGGGTCATTGCCCATCCGGGTGGTCCCCACCTCATGGATAATCCGCCCAGGATTGTGCAGTCCGTAGTTGGTGTCCTTGCCAGGTTTGTCCCCCAAGGGCTCACCGCCCATGTTGACCAGGATCTCCTCGAAGGTATCCTGCATGTGCTTGGCCTGGTTGATCTCCAACTGGCTCCATTGATAGTGGAACTTCAGTACCGGGATACCAAATTCATCTACTGTAGTCGGGTCGATCTCGCAATAGTTCTCCTTCCGGGCGATGGATTCACCCCTACCGGCCATGCCCACAACGGCGCCGTAGTATTTTTTGGCATCGCTGCGCAGTACATCGCCGTAACCACCTACTTTGGTCCCGAAGAACTTATTGAACTCGTTCACGTTGAAGCCGAATCCGTAGCTAGGCATACCCATGCCGCCCCAAACCTCGATGTGGTAACCACGTGGAAAATCCAACTTGGAATTGTCCCCCCACCAAGGGGAGTACACGTGCATCCCGCCCACGCCGTCCTCGTTGTAGGACACCTTGCGGTTCATCAAATCGGGAATAAATGCAGCTCTATCAGCACCCGTTGAATCGTGCAGGTACCTGCCCACAACGTCACTGCTGTTCCCTAATCCATTCGGGTGTTGCTTACTTTTTGAATTGAGAAGGATACGAGCAGAACTACAGGCCGAGGCACCCAGTACCACTACTTTTCCTTTCAATTTATATTCTTTACGATCTTCTTTGTTAATGTAGGACACTCCCGTGGCCCTGCCCTCTTCGTCGGTGGTCACCTCGCGGACCATACAGTTCACGAAAAGGTCGATTTGGCCACCGTTCTTCTGCGCAGGGAAGATAAGACAGGTCCCCGCGGAGAAATCCGCGTATACCTGACAGGCACGGTTGCACTGCCCGCAGTAGAAGCAGACCCCACGATCATTGTTTATCTTTTTGGTGAGCATCGACATCCGGGAGGGGTACACCGGAATATTGCTCTTACGAGCTCCTTTGATATAAAAAAGCTCGTGCAATCTTGGTTTGGGCGGTGGCAGAAAGAAACCGTCCGGATCATTGGGAAGGCCCTCGTTGGTGCCGAAAACCCCGATCATCTTGTCCACCTTGTCGTAATAGGGCTTTACGTCATCATAGCTTATGGGCCAGTTGTCCCCATAGCCGTCAACGTCCTTGTGCTTGAAGTCCTTCGGACCGAACCTCAGCGATATCCTTCCCCAGTGGTTGGTCCGTCCGCCCAGCATCCTGGAACGGAACCAATCGAATCGGGTGTCCTCCCCTTGGGTGTAGGGCTCCCCCTCGATGTCCCAGCCGCC
>NZ_JBSXNW010000025.1:0-40744 GCF_056857835.1 Flagellimonas sp. B-3 | reverse complement strand
AAAGCACGACAGGTACTTTGCATCCCTGTCCGCACCAAAGTTGTTGACCCCGGAACGTCTAAAAGAACGCGATGGCAACGCCTATCTTGGCGTGGACAGTATGCATGCCTACCTAAGTGGCGGCTACACCTTTCTCTTGGGCAAAACATTGGATTTGAAGACCATGGGGATGTTGCGCTACGTCGATGCTTCCCCCATATCCGTCGAAGTGACGGGAATCCTGGACTTCGGCGAGCGCTTTGAGTTCGGTGCCAGCTATAGGTATGACGAGAGCATCAGCGGGCTGTTCCTGTTCAATATCAGCAACGGGTTCAATTTGGGTTATGCCTATGAGACCTCCATCCAAAACCCCATTGATGGCCTGGACAACAACACCCATGAGCTTTTTATGCAGTTGAAAATGTAACAATTTCAAAATCAAACAATACTGTTATTAGTGATAAATGCCCTTTTAGCCAAGGGCATTTTATTGCTTAAAAATGACCTTAAAACAGCAAATGTTGCCTTTAAAGAGGCTGGTCAAAGTATGGTAGGATGAAAACAACCATGGATTTATTGACAAGGAGGATCTCTTAATGATACCAACAAAATATGATTCAACCTAGAATCCTTATGAAGGTTTAGCTTTAGTTGTTCATTGGGTTAAACTTGGTCACATAGATATAGAGGATTTTACTGAAAATCATAAGATTAACAGTGTTTTGATTTTACTTGAAAAGGTTAAGTCGAGATGACTGAACCACCCAGAAGATTGTATGTTATTGTAAATCAGAAACAAGCACTGAAATTCCAGAACCTGCACACCTTATTGCACATTTAAGATGAAAATGAGAATAAGAACATATCCATTTGATACTAAAAATACTGAAATCAGTTTAAAAAGGATAATTTATCTTCAAAAAAATATCGATGGCACCAATAGTCAAATTTCACATTTTACCAATCTAAATCAATTTAGAAAACCTGTCCTAAAGATTGGGGTATCTACAATTCTCAAACAACCGAAAGTTTGTATATCGTTTTGGTGCAATAGTCCTTTCCGGGATCCAAACGTACTGAAGGAAACCTTGGTTGATTCGGACTATCTGGATAATGTTGAGTCTCCAAACATAGGCCTTGTCTTTTTCCGTATATCATCTTTTTATCAATTGTACAATATCCACTTAGTAAATTTCCACTATAAAATTGAATACTAGGTTCGGTAGTATACACTTCCAATCTACGGCCACTACGCCAATGATATAATGAAGCTGCCAATTCTAGGTCACCCTTCTCTGTGTCCAATATCCAACAATGATCATAGCCCTTCCCTATCAGTAACTGCTCATCATTGTTAAAAATGGAATCGCCTATGGCTCTATATTTTCCAAAATCAAATGGCGTCCCTTTTACAGCGCGATATTCTCCAATTGGAATCAATTCATTATTCACGGGCAAATAAGATTCCGCATTCAATAATAACTCATGATCCAAAATATCCCTTGAAAAATCTGCTGAAAGATTGAAATAACTATGCTGTGTAAGGTTGATGATTGTTGGGCGGTCCGTTGAAGCCTCATATTGGACCTCAAGTGCATTATCGTCCTTAAGGGTGTAGGTGACCTTTACATCAAGATTTCCAGGATATCCTTCTTCCATATGATGACTGGTATACGTCAAGATAAGCGAAGCAGATTCCATCCTAATCCTTGTTGCAGCATTCCAAACCACTTTATCAAAACCCTTTTCTCCACCATGGAGATGATTTTCGCTTTCATTCTTGTTCAATTCATACTTTTTTTTGTCAAGTGTAAAACTGCTATTCGATATCCTGTTTGCAAATCTACCTATTAACGCTCCCAAAAAAGCACCTCCTTCCATATAGGATCTTAAATCATTAAAATTTAGAACTATGTTGCCTTGGTTTCCATCTTTATCCTTAGAAGTCCATCTGGAAATTATGCCTCCATAATTAATAATATCAACTCCCATTCCATCAACGTTCCTTAGCGTATATTTATACACTTTTTCTCCTTCAGGAGTTTCTCCAAATTGTTTTTTTTCAAGACGTGTATCCTTCATTATTTTATAGTAATCAGTTAAAATTGATATTTCAAACCCATACTCCCATAATAATTCCGACCATTTCCAGGGTAAAAATATCTGGGTTCTGCCCCACCAAAACCAACTGCATTGATCAATACGGATTGGGCATAATTTTCATCAAAAACATTGTTGATGCCGGCATTCAGGCCCAAATGAATATGTTGGGAAATAGAAGTTTGATAACCGAGTTTGGAATTGAACACATTAAAAGAGTCGCTATAGGCCGAATTTGCATCCTTTAGGGGAATTTCATCCACAAATTGGTGGGTAAGGTTCAATTGCAGACCACTGGTGTGTTGCAAATCCAATCCAGAACTGATCAAATGTTTTGGAACTCCTGTGAGCGGATTGCCAGAATAATCGTTGTCCCCATCCACAAAATCCACAAAGCTATGGTCGTTCAGGGTATAACTGAGGTAAGGCGTTAGGATAAGGGTTTGCGACAGCTTTCCCCGGTACTGTAGGTCCAATTCCACACCTTGGTGACGGGTTTTCCCTGCATTTCTTCCAATATATTGGTCTTCCCCGACACGTTCTGCCACCAAAAGGTTTTCCACATTCATTCGGTACAGCGTAAGATTAGCGGAAAATCTTTTTTGAAAGAACAGCCACTCGCTGCCCAGCTCATAATTAACTCCAGTTTCTTGGGCAATATCTGGGTTGATGATGCCTTCAGGGGTAAGGGTCTCCTCTAAACTTGGATTCGAGAAACCACGACTGATATTGGCATAGATTTTTCCGTTTTCCAATTGATAGTCGATTCCAAGATTGGGTAACAAGATCGCATCAAAATCGCGTTCGGCAGATGCATTGCCATCACCTTGATCGAACAAATCTCGAAAATCATAAAAGGTCTTGTTCAGGTTAAGACCAAATTGGGTAGTTAAATTTTCTGTAATCGTATATGTGAAAGTTCCAAACAGATTGAACTGTCTTCTGAATTCCATATTGTCACTTAAGGCATCGCCTTGTAAGCTGCCATTGCCATCATTTTCTTGGTATAAATTTTCAAAAGTGCCCCACTGGTATTCATCTTTATAAAGCTCCCCACCGAAGGTGAACTGGGCTTTTTCCCATTCACCCGCAAAACTAGACCTAATACCAAACCCGTTGGTGTACTCATTTAAAATATCGAAAGGTCGTGGTTCGTAATGATCTAAGTAGGTGTAGAAAATGCTGGTTGTATTTTGAAGGTGTTCGGAAAACCGATACGTATGCGAGAGACCTGTTAAAATATACTTGTTGGCTTCGTATCCCTGTGCTGCCAGCCAATTTGATGCTGCCCGGGTTGGGTCTTCATCAAAATCGGTTTGGTTGATGGAACTTGGAATATGGGCGGTGTAATCTATATAATTCATCAAAATGGACAGACTGCTGTTTTGTCCAGTCCTCAACTGTGTGTTTAACAAAAAACCATCCCGAACAAACTGACTGTTCTGTCGGTAGCCATCCGTTTCCAGGTGATTGTAGCTTAAGCTTAGGTTAAAACCATCTTCGGAATGCGAAAATGTGAGATTGTCCTTTAACATATTATAGGAGCCCACTGAAAATGAATTGATCAATTGGGTCCTATCTTCCACCGATGCCTTGGTGTCCAACAAAAAGGCCCCTCCAAGATTGGCACCATTTGCAGTGCCCTTGGGGCCTTTGATAATTTCTATTGCCCCCAAGTTCTCAAAATCAAAAGCTTCAATTGTGCTTGCACCTGTGCCATTGGTTACGGGAATTCCGTTAAAATACATACGAAGCTTATTGGTGCCGTAAGGAGTCCTTGCCCCAATGCCACGGACTGTGATTCGGTTGGTGTTTATGGCACCGGATAAAAGATAAACTCCCGAAATCTGGTTGATGGCCGAGGGAATATCAGTTGGGTTGAACCGTTCAAAAGTCTGCCCATCAATTTTGGAAGATGTTGTGATTCCCGTAGCTTTTTTCGGGATGGCATTTTGGATCAAAACAATTTCATCCAGTTGGGTTATGGTATCCTTGGGCATATCTTGCGCATGAGTCATTAATCCCATTAGACCAAAGGCAATAATTGGTAAAAGTTTTGTCATTTTAAGCATGTCTCTTTTTCGGTTTAGGGGCTCGGTGAAAAAAAGCGCAGCACAATACTTGTGCTACGCCAACAAACTAAACTAAACCAACTATTCTAGATTTACATTAATTGGTCTTTGCCAATTATTTTCATAGTATTAAAGTTTTCGTATTCGAATATTTTTCCATTTCATGGTAAAAGGTCCAGGCTCTTCTACTCCATGCATCTGAAGCCCGATAAAACCTTTGGGGTTAGTTTTATATACCTCTTCATTCGTAAGGTCTTCAATCTTTATACCATTCAACCATGTTTGGATACGTGGGCCTTGGGCAAGTATGCGAAGTTTGTTCCATCCATTCTCATTTAGGTAATTATGCCCATTTTGAATCTTTTCATCTGACGACAACCACCCTGTGCCCAGTGCCTCGCCATAAATAAGACCCGTTGTCGGTGTTCCTGGCTCCCTGTTTCTTTGCATTTCCACTTGGGGACCATAAACTCTTCCTGCTCTTGCCCTTTGGTAATCCCCTTCGGAAACTGGTTTAGTCCTACTTCGAATTTGAATTCCTGAATTGGTTACGTCATCAACCATAATATCCAAGGTCAGTTCAAAATCATCGAACTCATCCACGGTACACAGGAAGGAATTTGGACTTCCCTTTGCTGTTCGGCCTACAATGCTTCCATCCTCCGCAAAATAGTCGTGCCATCCATTGAGTTGTACCCACCCTTCCAATGATTCACCGTCAAACAAATTGGTCCATTCCGCATACTTCTCCTTCACCTCTTGTCCATTTTCAAGGACTGCATCGGGCAGAGCAAACGCTATTACGGAATCACCATATTTGGTCGCGTTCTTTCCTCCACCACCAGCTGCTATTACCAAATATTGTTTCCCATCTATCATGTATACACTTGGGGTGGCATAGCCTGCTGCAGGTAATTTATACTCCCAGAGCACATCACCATTATGCGAATTGAAGGCCCTGATTTTTTCATCTGGGGTTCCGGCCATAAACACCACATCTCCGGCCGTGGCCACCGGACCTCCAAAACTCTTGGAGCCTGTATTACGGATGCCCTGCTCTACCAGCTCTGGATATTCGCCCAATGGCACTTTCCAAAGAATATTACCCGTACCAAGATCCACAGCGTTGAGCGTTCCCCATGGCGGAGCAATGGCCGGATATCCGTTCTGATCCACAAAAAATGGTGCTTGGTTGGAATATCTGGTTTTTGATTTGACCGATTCTTTGGTTTTACCTTCGTCGCCATCACTTTTTAAAAAGGCAATAAGGTCGTTTACCTGTTCTTCTCCCAATTGCTCAAAGGAAGGCATCATTCCTTTGCCGTTGAACAATAGATCTTTGATCTCGCCATCCGATAATTGTAGGTCGGTCAACTTGGGAAAAGCAGGTGGGTTTCCCTGTCTGTTGGCCCCATGGCAAGATGTACAGGCATTATTGTACAACAATGCGCCCCGTTGTTCCGGTGTTGCCTCCTCTTTGTTTTCAAGTTCTTGGTATTTTACCAACTTGTGAATCGTGGGAGCCTCGTTTACATTGATGTATACCACATTGGTGTATGGGTCGTATGATCCTCCGCCCCACTCCATTCCTCCTTGGTGTCCTGGCATAGTAATGGTTCCCTGCTCAGAAGCGGGGGTATACAGATTACCTGTTCTATATTTTTTGAATTCCTTGAGAACATATTCATGCACTTCCGGAGAGATGTTACTCAAATCCGATTCGTTCAGCGTAATCCTGTTCAATGGTGGCGGCTTTACAGGAAAGGGCTGTGTGGCCCAAGCTTCTTCGCCCGGAACATCTGAGGCCGGCACAGGCAATTCGACCACGGGGAATATTGGTTCTCCTGTTTGTCTATCCAAAACAAAGGTCAATCCCATTTTTGTAAACTGCACCACCGCCTCTTGTATGGAATCCCCCACCTGAATATCGGTGAGCATGGGTGCCGGGGGATTATCATAATCAAATATGTCGTGATGTATATTTTGATAGTGCCATTGTCTTTCCCCTGTGGTGGCATCCAACGCTATGATACAATTACCGAAAAGTCCTTTTCCTTTTCTGTTGCCTCCATGGATAAAGTCGGGAGCAGGAGATCCTGTGGCAAAAAACACCCATCCTCTTTCTTCGTCCAAGGAAAAACCTCCCCATGGGTTTGCACCACCATACACCACGTCTTCTTCAAACTCCCAGGTATCGTAACCAAACTCGCCCTTTTGTGGAATAGTATGGAATATCCATTCAAATTCACCGGTCTTGGCATTATATGCCCTGATATCCCCAGGGGTCGAAAAACTGCCTTCTGGTACACGGGACCCAACGATCAAGTAATTTTTGTACACTATCCCCGGAGACGTCATCTCAACGGATGCATCTTTTGGGTCCACGGGTAAATTTAGCCTAAGGTCTATGAATCCATCAGGGCCAAAATCATCAATTCGTTTTCCCGTGCGGGCATCAAGGGCATATACCCTGTCCTTAACAAAATTGAATATCCTTCCATTTTTACCATTGGCATCTTCCCAGTAGGTAACACCTCGGCTTCGGCCTCTGAAATCCTTTTTGTCCGGGCTATATGGAGCGGGATCAAACACCCATTCTTCCTTACCGGTTACCGCATCAATGGCCACTACATGCAATTTGGGAGTAGTAAAGTACATCAACCCATTTACAACTATAGGGTTACTGTACATGGAAGGTCTATCGGGATCACCGTGCTTGTATTCCCAAACAGGCTCCAGAGCATGCACATTTGCTGCATTTATCTGCCCAAGTTCGGAGTACTGATTGGCCTTTTTATCTCCTCTATATATGGCCCAATCGGTGAAATTGTCATATTTGTCCGTGTTCTCGCCTTTGGCGACAGTAGGTGAATCGGACTCCCCATTTTTGGAATCAACACCTGTATCGCAACTGTAGAGCGCGACAATCGATGCCAGAAAAACAATAGCTTTCTTTTTAGTGATCATTAATTAATTGGTTTTAGTTAGTTCTTATGTACATATAAATTATTCGCCTGAATTGGTTCCCTTACCATCTTCACAAACAAATTCTTTCCAAGTGCGTGCAATGAGATCTTTGTCCTGACCACCGGTATAGATCAATAATCTGTACTTTATGGTCTCCGTTGAGCCTTTTGGAATCTTCCAATCGCCCAATATTTGAATAGAGGGGCCCAAACCAAACTGGCTGTCCACACGCCATGGCGTGGGAAAAGCTCTATTGTCCGGATGGTCCATCATTGCAACATGAGCCAAATCCTTTCTTCCGGGAACCTGTATACCCACATCTGCCCAAATAGCTCTTTGAGCCTCCGCTTCAAGATTCTTTTTACCATCGGAGTTTACTATTTCCGCCTTATATCCATTCTTCCAAGGCATGCGCAAAAACAAGCCGCCAACATAGAACTCACCCATGGTTACATCTACTCTAGCACTGCCCTGCCATTCCAAATCCAATATAAAACTTCCTTCACGCTCTTCCATGGACCATTGTTGAACCTCCTCAAGAATTACCTCTCCTTTCTCGTTCAACAAACCATATTTTGTTTGCCATCTTACTATTGCTCCGGAACCCTCCAAAATGGTCGAAGATTCCTTCTTCCAATAGGCTTCTTTCCAGTTCATGAAATAGTCTCGCTCGTTGACACGCTTTAGACCCCAATAAAGTCCTGTTTGATGTAAATGATGACCTGGCCCATACTCTGTCAAAACCCCATCACCATCGGGTGCGGCAATAGGATGGATATAGGGCCTGATTCCCGCTTTGACCACTTGTGTCAGAATGGAATCCGACGTATCCTTGGAACGCGAAATAATTAAAGATTCATTGATGCTGTCCGTAATGATGTACAACTTGCTCTCCTGAGCATAAACATTAGGTCCCATGAGTCCCAAAAGGAAGTATACGCCAATAATCTTAAATATATTTTTATTCCTTCTTTTCATACTTTTTCTTTATCAAAATTAGGGGCCAATGGAAATAATCGGCCCCATGGTAAAAATCAATAGCCGGGATTCTGTACAAGTACGGAAGCCCCACTTTCATCCTTGGAAAGGTCTATTTGTCTTTGTGGTATAGGCCAAATCTCATGCTGTCCCTCCGTGAAGGATTTTCCGCATAGATAGGACATAACCGAACAAGAAACATCCAAATAGTTGTTCATTACCTCTCCGGCCATTCCCCAGCGTACAAGTTCGTAAAATCGATACCCCTCCATTGCCAACTCAATACGGTTTTCATGTCGAATTGCCTTTAAAGCATACTCTTTGTTTGGAAAGGTCACTGGATACGGCTCAACACTATAATTGGCTGCTGGAGTACCATCATCAAAACGCACCACATTGGAATTTTTGGCTCGATTTCGAAGCTCGTTGATCAAATTGGTCGCTGTTTCCAAGGAACCTCCCGTGGCTTCGACCTCTGCTTCGGCCAACCATAGCATAACATGGCTCAACTTAAACTTACGGTAATTGTTGGCATTGGGAAATGTCCTTCCTGTATTACTGGACATTGTTCCTCTTTCAGATTTTAAGAACATGGGCTTTTTGTTTATGTAAGGGCCTCCATTAATAGGGTCACGAATCCAAGAATGTCCTTCCTGAATGCCCCAATCCAAGAAAGGTACCCCTGGCCTACCTATGGTGTGATCCAATCGAGGGTCCACGGGACCTTCATACAAAACACTCTCTCCATCTTGATCATAAGGAAATATATCATCTTCGGAAAAGGTATCATCCAGAAGTGGCAGTCCATTTTCATCAACTCTATATGCTGTTACCAGATTATGGGAAGGCTGAAAAAATCCACTTCCTCCCATAAAGGTCATTCCTATTATACTATTGCCTATACCAGCATTTGGGGATCCATTAAATCCATCATTTACTGCATACTGAATTTCAAATATGGACTCCTTGTTATTGAGGTGGGCAATCCTATAATTCTGTTCATAGCTCTCCATCAATTCAAAAGGGCCATTGTTGTAGATATCCCGTAAAATGGGCAGAGCATCATCAAACCGCCTTTGGAACATATAAACATAGGCCAAATAGGTCTTGGCCGCCCACGAAGTGGCCCTTCCCTTATCCTCCCAACTTCCCGGAAGGTTGTCTGCCGCAAATTGTAAATCTGCTTCTATTTCCGGCCAAACCAAATGATCATTGGGCACTACAGACGGATTCTCTGTATTCTCATCGATATAAGGAACTGGACCATGCACCCTTGTAAGTTCAACATAGTAATGAGCCCTTAAAAATTTGGCCTGCCCCTCTACCTGTACCTTTTCCTGTTCGTCCATATCCTCCACATCTGGAAGGATACGCAAAATATCGTTTGTTCTTAGGACACCATCGTACATCGGGGCCCAGTGGTTGGCCACATAAACGTTGGCAGCATCCACATAAAATCCTTCAATGGCATTAATGGGAGCCTGGTCTCCTGCCACGGTACCCTTGTAGGCATTATCGGAAGCCACTCCTCCCCAAACCCAGTTGGAATCTGCTCCTGCCCAACCTTCTCCATTTTTTCCATTTACACCGTCCACAACGGCATAGGCACCTGTCAACAATAAATCTATACCTGTTTGGTTTACCAAGTCTTCAACTTGGGATTCTCCTTTGGGCCGTATATCCAAAAGATCATCTTTTGAACAAGATCCAACTAAAACCAACAACAGTATCAATTTGATTATATGTATTTTTTTCATCTTGTTATGTTTTTGATTAAAGATTAATATTGATTCCCATCATAAATATCTGAGATGGGGGATATAGACCGGAATCCACTCCTATTTGACGATCGTCACCAGAACTTGTTTCCGGGTCTATTCCACTGTAATTGGTGATGGTGAACAAGTTCGTTGTCTGTAGATAAATCCGGAACCTGTTCAATCCGCCGAGCTTCTCCAACACCTTTTCTGAAAATGAATAGCCAAGCTCAAAGTTCTTCATTCTAAAATAGGAACCATCCTCTACAAAAAATGTTGATGGTCTTTGCATTACAGAATCATCGTTCAACGAAATGGGCACAGTAATCCTATCCCCGTTCTGATATCTTTCCGGCGTCCAAGATTCATACAAACGTTTTTTAAGATAATTCCCATCAAAACGGTTGAACAAAACTGTACGGCTACTGAAATTGACCAAATCATTCCCAAGAACGCCTTGGAAGAACATGGTCATGTCCCAATTCTTATACTTAAAATTCATGTTGAGTCCATAAGATAAATCAGGGTGTGGACTACCTATAAAGGTTCTATCATCTGGATCAATTACCCCATCACCGTTTACATCCCTATACTTGAAAACCCCCGGTCTACTATAGGCATCTACACCAGATACATCAGGATTGTATGGCGCATGTGAGTCTACTTCTTCTTGTGTGTTGAAATACCCATCCACGATATATCCGAAAAAAGAAGATATAGGTCTTCCCGGGGTAGTCGCGGTATAAGTATCATTCAATAAAGAGTTTCCAAATCTAATTTCATCAGGGTTATCATTAAGGCGGATCACCTCGTTTTTATAATGAGAAAGATTAGCACTAATCGTATATTGTAGCGGACTGTCAATATCACTTCTGTAGTTCATAATTAAGTCGATTCCAGAGTTTCTCATCTCCCCTACATTCACGGAAGATAGTTCCAACGCACCCCATGTATCCGGTTTGACATCAGGATACAGCATATCTGTTGTTTTTCTTGTATATACATCTACAGAAGCATCAAACCTGTAATCCAATATGGAGAAGTCCACTCCAATGTTAGTGGTTGTATTGGTTTCCCATCGGCTATCCGGATTACCCAGTTTATAGGCATGAAAACCTGCTTGGGTCGAGGTGGATCCCGAACCGCTAAGGTTATAATAGGATTCAAAGCCATCTGCACGATAGGTACTGTAGGCATTGTAGTTTCCTACATTATCATTACCGTTCTGGCCCCAACCTACCCTAAGCTTTAAGCTGTTCAACCAATCTACATCGGCCATAAACTTCTCATCGCTTACTCTCCATCCTGCGGAAAATGCCGGGAACACCCCCCATCGATTTTCTTCATTAAACCTCGAAGATCCATCTCTACGGGCAACAGCTTCGAACAGATATTTACCCTTGTAATTATAATTCACCCGTCCAAAAAAGGAGAAAAGTGCCCATTCATCAAAGAAACCTTCATTGGTTTGATTTTCGGTTCCTGCATTTAAAATCATGTAATCCAAATCGGTAAAAGCAAATGAAGACCTTCCGGCAGCAAAATATTCCAATCTATTTTTAATCTGTTCCATTCCCAGAAGCACATCCAATGAATGATCTTCTCTAATAGTTTTGGAATAATTTAAAGTATTTGTAAAATTATATTGAAACCCCTCATTATGACTAAGCTCTAGGCTATTGTTAAAGTTGGTCTGTGTAAACTCTGGATTGGCCAAGGTGCGGTCTTCAGCCTTTCTGTTGTTGCTATCCACACCCAACATAGTCTTGAAACTAAGGTCATCAGTCAGGTTGAATTGCAAGTAAACATTTGCCAAAATCCGTAGCTGTCTAGAAAAGTCATCCTTATCCCTATATAGTATTGCTACGGGATTTTGTGCATTTCCAGTACCTTTGGATTGGGTACCTGCAAAATTTCCACGGATATCATAAACAGGAATGATAGGGTGTGTTCTAAGAGCGTATTCTATCGCTGAAGTAGACAGGTTTCCTTTTCTATTGCTTCTTGTTAAACTCAAGCTTTGCCCAACTTTGAACCAATCGGTAATATTGATATCGGTGTTGGCCCTCAAACTGTAGCGGTCAAAACCGGTGTGGTTCAATATTCCTTCCTGATTTAAATAACCTCCTGATATGGCATAGTTCATATCTTCGGTACCTCCACTAACCGAAAGATTATATTCCTGTATCGGGGCTACGGTGAAAATTTCATCCAACCAGTCCGTCCCCTGCTTGTTGGCCCTTGTTATACCGTAATATGGGTCGCCAAAATTGTAGAGGCTCTCATCCACTTCTCCTTCCATCCTTCCGTTGGGGAAAATATAATCCGGGATCTGCGGTGTAGCTCCGTTACCATATTGAAGGTCACCCCAACCCGGGTCTCCGACCTCTAACCCATCATTGGTGAATTTTTGCCATTTCAGTAATCCTACTTCCTCGGTATTCAACAAATTTATATTGTTGTTGGCTCTTTGTACCCCTGATCGTACACTGAGGCTAAGACTTGGCTTTCTGCCCTTGCTTCCCCTTTTTGTGGTCACCAAAATTACACCGTTTGCCGCGCGGGAACCATAAATTGCTGATGAAGCTGCATCCTTCAATACGGTCATGGATTCAATATCGTTGGGATTGACCCCACTGAGGCCTGTGGTCGTGGGCACTCCATCGATTACATATAATGGGTCGTTGTTGTTTATGGAACCTACACCCCTCACACGCACAACGGCATTTCCTCCAGGGGCGCTGTTGGTGGTAATGGTAACACCTGCAACGCGTCCCTGCATTCTTGAGGCGGCATCACCACCCGTAGGTACTGCGTTCAGTTCTTCTTCGTCCACCGTAGCTACAGATCCCGTAAGGGATTCTTTGCTCTGGGAACCATAACCTACAACAATCACTTCATCGAGCCCTGCAGCACTTTCTTCCAAAGCAATGGTAAATGTCGATTGCCCATCAACAGGAATTTCCTTGGCTGCAAATCCGATATAGGAAACCACTAATGTCCCATTCTCATCGGCCAGCGAAAGTGAAAAGTTTCCGTCAAAATCAGTTTGCACTCCATTAGTTGTGCCTTTTTCTACAATATTGGCTCCCGGCAAGGGCTGGCCATTGGTATCTGTCACGGTACCTGTTACATTGAACTGGTAAGTGTCCTTCTTTGTCTTGTCTGAATAAAAAGTGTTCTTTTCTACACTTTTCTCCATTGCAGTACCAATAATTGGATCAAATTTGCTTTCTTTACAGGTAGGAGCGCTAATCTCCTCACTTAAACCAGAGGCAGTAGCATCTATCACAAATAGTGTTGTTAGTGATAAAAGAAGTGCCAACTTCCATCCAAAGATTTGGTAACAGCAATTATCCAATACCCATAAGGGATTTGATATTTTTTTCATAATTTCAAGGTTTGTGTTAGTTAATTATTATCTGCCCTATCGGAAAATGATCCACCATTTTCCGATTTTTTTTTCGTGTGTATCAACACATATTTCAATCAGTTTGTTTGTTTGTTTTATTCAATAAATTTTATCGCATTAACCCGCATTCACTCTCGGCGAATCGGTCAATGCCGGAGTTGATTTCTTTTTTTGATGTATCCAGAAGAAAAGAATGACAAAAAGCACAATAAGTATAATCGGGAAGACCACCATTCTTTTTAGTGTTTCTTGACCTGCTTCCAGTTCCAATGCATCTCCGGCAAGGCCCATTGACGTTGCCGTAGCCCTGGCACTATCTATCCAGTTGCCTATGATGGGCTGAAAAATTGACGTGGAGAAAAAACCGATCGCTCCCACCACGGACATTCCCAGAGCACCGCTTTTAGGGATTTTCTCGGCCACGAACCCAATCATATTTGGCCAGAAATAGCAGACCCCAACGGCGAATATCGCTGCGGCAACATAAATCATTCCACCTGTTTGGCTGCTGAGCAAAAAGATACCCAGAGCGGTAAAAATAGCCGAACCCAAAAGGACCCCGCTTTGATCGAACCGATGGACGATCTCCCCACCGAAATAGCGTCCAAACGCCATGATTCCGGTGATCAAGGCCAAGACCAACATGGGTACGGCCCCACTTTTCTCCAATACAAGTTGAGCCCATTGGGTCGGTCCAAACTCGGAAATGGCAGTCAGCGCCATACAGGCCGCAATAAAAATGAACATGGGCGATACCATGGCCTTAAAATTTGCCTTGACGCTGGCTGCTTCCTCCACTCTTGGTTTTGGAAATTCCTGCCCATAGAACATATATGCATAAAGAAAGGTAGGGATAAAGAAAATCCAAATTTGGGCTTCCCACCCCAAATTAAGACCGGTCATAACATATGATATCAAGCTTCCGAGCACAATTCCGCCAGGGAACCACATATGGAAACGGTTCATTAAGGTATTCATCATCTTTCCCTGATAACTATCTGCAATCATGGGGTTACAAGCGGCTTCCGTACATCCATTCCCAAGACCGATTAATAGGGTCGATATCATTAAACCGATATACCCTCCGGAATAAATGGTCAGCAAAATACCTGCGGAATGTGCCACAAAAGCAAAGGCCATTATATTTCTGGGCCCGATGACATGATAGAACAATCCCCCTATGACCATTGTGATAGGGAAGCCCAAAAACCACATCTGGTTGATGTATCCTAGTTGCTTTGCGCTCAAATCAAAGGTCTCGGCCAATTCCGGAAGAATCCCAGCTCGAATACTAAAGGAGAAGGCCGTTGTTATTATTGCAAAACAACTTCCATAAAAGAGTCTTTTCTTATTGTTCTTTTCCATAATTCGTTACCTGTTGTAATTTTTACTTGATTATTGATTTCTAAGTATCAAAATAACATTTAACCGGGTTTTGACCATCAGTCTTCCGAAAGTGTGAAATCCGGCATCTTTATAATCTCGCCCCCGTTCATGGCAGACTTGTGTGCCAAGATTCCAACACAGGTTATGTTTGCGGATTGGACCGCGTTCGGATAAGGTTGCCGCCCCTCCATCAAGGCACTTACAAACTCGTGCGCCAAATGTGGATGAGATCCTCCATGCCCTGCTCCTTGTATAAAGGAAAGGTGTTGGTTGTCATCGGAATCATAAACACCGGCGCTGGTAAAATTTGCAATCTTTTCTGGCAGCAGGTGCGCATAGTCCGGCACCTCTACACGTTCAGGTGTCTCTCCGGTATGAATGACCGGGTTTTCATTTTCTATTAAATTCCATTCAAAGGATTTAAGGCTTCCGTAAATATCAAAGCTTTCACAATATTGTCTTGCCGTATTAAAAAGGGAACGGGTTATTTCGGCCGATAGATCGGACTTCCTGAATTTGATGTGACAGGTTTCCACAGCAAACGGAGAGCCATATTTACCAATCAATTCCTCATCAATCCTACCAGAACCAAAACATGACACATATTCGGCCTCAGACCTGGAAAGGGCCAATATTGGACCTACACAGTGGGTCGCATAATGCATTGGGGGCAAGCCCTCCCAATAACCCGGCCAACCCTTCATTTCTTGATGGTGCGACGCCCTTAAAAATTGTATCCTTCCCAAGTCACCATTTTCATACATCTCTTTTACAAAAAGGAATTCACGGCTGTATACCACGGTCTCCATCATCATATAGGTAAGCCCTGTTTCCTTTACGAGCTCTACAATTTGTCTACATTCCTCAACGGTGGTGGCCATGGGAACGGTGCAGGCAACATGTTTTCCTGCCTTTAACGCTGCGATGGATTGCTCTGCATGGTTAGGTATTGGTGTATTTATATGTACGGCATCAATATCAGGGTCTTTAAGCAGCTCGGCATAATCCGTATACCGTTTTGATATGCCAAAAGCATCACCGATTTCATTGAGCTTTTCTTCATTTCGCTGACATATTGCATACATTTCTGCATTGGGGTGTTCTTTATAAATCGGAATAAACTCTGCTCCGAATCCAAGCCCCACAATGGCTACTTTACTACTTTTATCACTCATTTTTATAATTTGGTATTATGGTTTTATTCGTATTGGTTTTATTGGCAATCTAAATCGATTTATCACCTGCACTCCCGAGATCCGACACCCACTTCACCAACAATCAGCTTGTTATCAATTGCTTATTGCTACAAAGTGAGAGTTAATCCCCAAGCTTTTGTTCAGTACCGATGTTGGTAGTTTTAGCGAACATTCAAACATATCCACAATACCTTTGGATTCCAATATGAAATTTATACTTATCATTTAGATATATTACCAGTTATTATTTAGACTTCTACTGTTCTATCCGTCTCACTCACCATTCAATAGTTAGTATTTTTTAATATAAATTTTTATTATATGTTATTTTATTGAAGCTAATATTATCATATACAGCAGAAATTCCCACTTTAATCAGGTTAGGTCCGAAAATATCGTGATTGAATAAAACACAGCATCATCTACTTTTTTTTCTATCTTTAAATTAGATTTTTAACAAATAGTATAAAAAACAAAACCCCTGGCATACTTAAATACTTCATTGATTCCCTGGACCCAAAAACAAGGCAATGGCTTCCTTTATGCCCATAAAATTTTAGTTTAACCACATGCCCAAGGATATAATCAGAAAAAAGAGATATAAAGTGGCCCTTTTACTGGAAACCTCAAATGCATATTCCAGAGGAATCATTAAAGGAATTTATAGCTACATAAAAGAGCATGATGACTGGGATGTATTTTTGGGCGAATATGGAAGGGGCGAGCCTAATCCAGAATGGCTACTTTCTTGGAAAGGCGACGGCATTATTGCACGTATTGAAAATAAAACCACGGCCGACCTCATACAACAAAGCAACCTTCCAACGGTAGATACAAGTTCCGCCAACTTGATTCCCAACATTCCTTGGGTCGAAACCGACGACGAAAAAATAGCCCAAGTGGCCTTAAAGCACTTACAAAATTGTGGATTCAAGCACTTTGCTTTTTTGGGAGCCAATTTTAACTGGTCCAAGTGGCGCTCAAGCCATTTTACAGACCTACTGGAACAAAATGGATTTATTTGTCATGAGCACCACATTTCTATTGATTTAAAATTGAATTTGGTAGCCGAGCAGAAGAAGATTGATTCTTGGCTGTCCAGTCTACCAAAACCTATCGGGATTTTTGCAGCCTACGACCAATTGGGAAGACTGATTATCGATTCCAGCCATAGACAGGGCTTTATGGTTCCAGAAGATATTGCTGTAATCGGTGTGGATAACGATCCTTTGATTTGTGAACTTTGTTCCCCGCCACTGACCAGTATTATACCAGACACGCACACCACAGGTTATTTGGCCGCCACCTTATTGGAACAACTAATGAAGAAAAAGAAAATAGACACCTTTTCGCACCGGATATCACCTTTAGGAATCAAAAAAAGGAGGTCTACTGAAGCCCTTGCCATCGAGGACCCCCATATGTCCAGGGCACTACATTATATATACGAACATGCCACTAGCGGCACCTTCAATATTGAAGATGTGTTGAACTTAGTTCCGATGACCCGAAGGGTTTTTGAGAAAAAGTTTGTGGAAATTGTAGGTCGAACACCTTATAAAGAAATGCAACGGGTACGTGTAAACCGATTGAAAGAACTGTTGACCGAAACCGAGCTTGGGTTATTTGATATTGCAGAAAAAACAGGTTTTGAACATATTTCCTATATGAGCTATCTGTTCAAGCGTGAAACTGGTATTTCCCCCATTGCATATCGTGAGGGTAAGTCAATAAAAAATTAAATTTGCCCGAGAGGCTTGCACGTTTTCAAGTAAAATGGGCTTTCAACACTTATGATACTCCAAAGGCAAAGTGGACCCTCTTACTACCAAGCTTGTTTTGATTGTCTTTGTCTCAAAATCATCCTCATGGACTTTGGCCTCTATCCTATCGATAAGTTTACTAGCGGATTTTTCCCCAATGTGACGCCCATGCTGACTGATCATAGTAACCGATGGAGTTACGTATTTCGACAACTCTCCATTGGTGAAACCGATAATCGAAATATCGTTAGGAATGGAATAGCCCTTGGTCCTAAGAATATCCATCACCTTGACCGTTGTGATTTCATCAAAGACCAAAATTCCGTTTAGCTTTTGGAAATCCAATGACAGGGATAAAATGAGTTCCATATCATCCTCAGCGCCTATGGGCACCACCATTTCTTCGTCAAAAACAAGTCCATTCTCCTCCAAGGCCTTTTTAAACCCATCTATTCTCAAATTCCCAATCGGGGAGTTGGCGATAGGATTCACAATTGCTAAATCCCTGCAACCTGTTGCCAAAAAATGTTTAGTCGCCTTATAGCCTGCTTCGAAATCATCCACCACAACTTTATCGCATTCAATTTTTTCGGTGACCCTGTCAAACATCACCAGAGGAATCTGTTTTTGCAGGAGTTCCCTAAAATGCCCTATATGGTCCGCTAGTTGAGTCTCTCCAGCTACCGTAGAAATGATAACACCATCTACCGCCCCGGAACATAGGAAGTCCAATATCTTTGCCTCCTTTTCAATGGATTCGTTGGTGCTACAGGTAATGATGCTATAGCCTCTTTTATCCGCAATCTGCTCTATCCCATAGAGCACTTGAACAAAAAAATAGTTCAGGATGTTTGGAATTACCACCCCAATGGTCTTGGTATTACGGTTCAATAGATTCAGGGCCACCCTATTAGGTTTGTAATGATTTTGTTTGGCATATTTCTGAATTCTCACCTTTAACTCTTCGCCGATCTCATGGCTATCATTGATTGCCTTGGAAACCGTTGATACGGAAACCTTGAAATGGGAAGCGATGGCTTTTAAGGTCAATTTGTTCATGGATACCATAAAATTAGTTTTAAAAGATAATGATTTTAAAGCATTGAAATAATCATAAATACATCGGCTAAAAAAGAAAAACCGCCCTTTGGCATAGGTATGTCTAGGGACGGCTTATAAAAAAGAGTAAATTATTTTTTAAAAGGATGAAACATTCACCTATACAAACTTTCCAACGATATTTTCATAAAGTTCTTGTTTGCCACTTATCTGCTTGGGCTCTCCTACATCAAGTGCATGATTGAACAAATCTGCAAATTCCAGTTTCCCCGATACGAATGAAGCTCCTTTTCCTTCTTTGAAGGAAGCATACCTTTCGCTTAGCAAATCCTCATAGTTTGATTCCTTCATAATGATATCTGCAGCCAACAATGCTCTGGCAAAAGTATCCGCCCCACCAATATGTGCATAGAAAATATCCTCCAAATCCGTACTGTTCCTTCTAGTTTTAGCATCGAAATTGACACCGCCTCCTTGAAGTCCACCGGATTTCAAGAAAACCAACATGGCCTCAGTAACTTCCAAAACATTGTTCGGGAACTGATCGGTATCCCATCCATTTTGATAGTCTCCTCGGTTGGCATCGATACTTCCCAACATTCCGGCATTGGCCGCTACCTGCAATTCATGCTGGAAAGTGTGTTGCGCTAAGGTCGCATGGTTGACCTCTATGTTCAATTTAAAATCATCCTGAAGTCCATATTCGCGAATAGAGTTAATGGACGTTGCTGCATCAAAATCGTACTGGTGCTTTGTGGGCTCCATAGGTTTGGGCTCTATAAAAAAGTTACCTTTGAACCCTTCCTTTCTAGCATAATCACGGGCCATCCCCAAGAACCTGCCAATATTATCCTGTTCAAGCTTCATATTGGTATTCAATAAGGACATATATCCTTCACGCCCACCCCAGAACACATAGTTTTCACCACCTAAAGCAATCGTAGCATCCAAGGCCATTTTTACTTGAGCGCCGGCATAGGCCAAAACGTCAAAATTAGGATTTGAAACCGCTCCGTTCATGTAACGAGGGTTCGAGAAACAGTTGGCCGTTCCCCAAAGCAGCTTAACTCCCGAAGCTTGTTGCTTTTCTTTCAGATAATCCACTACAGCGGACAATCTCTTCTCGGATTCCACTAAGCTGTCGGCTTCATCCACAAGGTCAAAGTCATGAAAGCAATAATAGTCAAAACCTATTTTGGTTACAAACTCAAACGCGGCGTCCGCCTTTTCTTTAGCGGCCTTAACTGGATTCTTATCGGTAGACCATGAAAATTTTTTGGTTCCAGGTCCAAATGGGTCTCCACCTGTTCCGCATAGCGTATGCCAATAGGCCATGGCAAATTTGAAATGTTCCCTCATGGTCTTTCCCGCGACCACTTGATCGGGATTATAGAACTTAAATGCCAACGGATTGTCCGAATCCTTCCCTTCAAATATGATATCACCTATACCTTTAAAGTATTCTTTGTTGCCTAAATGTGCCATTGTTATTTTGTTTTTAATATTAATTGTAGTTCATTTTTCCATTTTTCATATGCCTCCCGATAAGGTTCAATGTCCTTATAGGGCATATATGTCAATACATGGTCATTGTACATATAAGATTGAAACTTGTCATGCCCAAAATCGGATATGGAACATGCCCTGGCAGCCCCGATAGCACCAGTTGTATTGTATATTTCTATTTCTTCTTGAATGAGGGTTGCAATGGTATTGGAAAATATGGAAGACCTGAAAAGATTATCATTACCTGCACGGATAACCTTGGTCTGAATACCATCAGACCGCATAATTTCAATTCCGTATACAAACGAAAAAGCGATTCCCTCAAGAGCGGACCTACAAAGATGAGCCTTGGAATGCCGGTTCAGATTAAGGTTGACGATTCTTGTACCGATATCCTGATTGTTAAGCATGCGCTCTGCCCCATTTCCAAAAGGAATCACACACACACCATCGGAGCCTATCTCAATTTCAGAGGCCAGGTCGTTCATTTCTTCATATGAAGACACATCCAAATTGTTCAAAAGCCATCTATATTGGATACCTGACCCATTGATACATAAAAGCTTTCCTATTCTGATATGCTTATCGGGCCTATAGTTGACATGGGCAAAATTATTGACCCTTGAGCATTCCTTTACCGAAAGATTGTCCGTTACCGCATACACCACTCCAGAAGTACCGCCAGTTGTGGCAACCTCTCCCGGATTAAATACGTTAAGCGATAAGGCGTTGTTGGGCTGATCACCTGAACGATAAACGATGGGCGTCCCCTCCAACAGACCACTTTCTTTAGCCCCCATACTTGAGACCTTTCCTTGATCTCCAAAAGTTTCCACAACATCTGGAACCATATTTTCAGGGATACCATAATAGTCCAAAATATCATTTGATACCTGATTTTTTGAAAAGTCCCAGAATATTCCCTCGGAAAGACCTGATACAGTAGATGCAATTTTACCGCTTAACTTGTATGCGATATAGTCTCCGGGCAGCATGAACTTGTGGACTTTCGCAAAAACATCAGGTTCATTTTCACGAACCCAAGCTAACTTGGAGGCCGTAAAATTTCCAGGAGAATTCAATAGCATAGAGTCGCAATTCTCTTCACCTAATTCCGCATATGCCTTGTCTCCAATGCCCACTGCACGGCTATCGCACCATATTATAGAATTTCTAAGTGGTTTTCCATCAGCACCGACCACCACAAGACCATGCATTTGGTATGCTATACCTATCCCCAATATCTTATCGGAAGACACATTGTTCTCCTTTGAAATTCGCTGTATACCTTGGCAAACAAGACGCCACCATAGTTCGGGCTCTTGTTCCGCCCAACCCAATTTAGCTGCCTGCATCGACATTTCATTCTCCGGCTCTTGACCAATCGCCACCTTTTTGCCCGATGATTGTTCAACCAAAGCAATTTTAATTGAAGAGCTTCCCAAATCGATTCCTAAATAGTACATAGAAATATATTATTCAACTTTCGTTAAATGTAAAAAATGTACAAATCAAAATTTATGTAGAACAGAAATCAGCGTAAAATCAAAAGATATAGATTATTCGAAAGGACTAGAAAAAATTAGACCCATACAATTGAATATCAAAACATTAACATATATTACTTACTATTGATGGCAATCTCGAAATGGTTTTCGTAAATCATGGTTAGCGTAATACCTATATTCAGAAAAAACAATGGAAAATTAAAAACGAAGCACTTCAGATAAATTGACAAATAGAATATTATATCGAAATTTAGATACCGAAAAATTACATAAACTGACAAAAACACCAGCTACCAACGTTGGCTATATTCCCTTTAACTTGCATATGAAACAGGTAGTATCTTTAGGAAAACCATTAAATAGCCACCGGGAATTTTCTGCTAACTTATCCAAGGTATCAGAAGCCCATTGCTATATTTACGGGAAATAATCATTTGATTTTGATTGTAAATTAAGAGTGAACCTCTGCATGCAATAGGTCATGACTGAACCACTCATATGATTGTATGTTGTTGTAAATCAGAAACAAGCACTGAAATTCCAGAACCTGCACACCTTATTGCACGTTTAATATGAAAACGGGAATAAGAACATATCCATTTGATACTAAAAATACTGAAATCATTTTAAAGAGAGCCATATCTCTTTAAAAATTGAAGAATACCGATTTAACCACAGGATTAAACTGAACACAAAATTTCAATAATAACTCTTTTTGGTGCTTTATTTGATTAGACAATGTTTAGAGGAATAAATTCTAGATTTCTAACCCCCAAGACATGAACAAAGCTCTTTAATTAAAAAAAAGAAATTTCTGCTTTTGGAAAGCTATGATTCACCTCGTATTTTATCTAAAATATCATTTTTAATTAATTGTAAATCTTTATCTTTCTCTTCTATTTTCATGTTTTTAACAAGTTCAATGTATTGATATTGTTCAGGTAGTTTAAGATTTATTAATTCATTTGCAAAATGAACAATAGCCAAGTTCTTAAGATAGTCATTTTTTAAATTTGTTGCATTTTGGATAGCCCGTTTGTATAAATCTATTCCCAGCTCTAATTGTCCCTTTTTCAATGCCACTAACCCCAAGGTTGCTTGATATGTTATTTTACTGGCATCAGGGAGACCATTAATATCCAAACCAATCATTTGCTGAACATAGAAATCAAGCATTTCTGTATTACCTGATGTGGCTATATTATAAACCATATTATTTAACATAGTTGGATCCTTTGGATTAGCTTGAAGACCAACCTTACATAATGTAATAGCCGCATTCTTATCTTTTAACAAAGAACCAGCGATATACGAGCCTAAAATAACTGGTCTTTTAGAAAAAGGCATGTCAAGAAACCACTTTATTGAATTATAAAATGCCCCTGACCAATTTCCCCTTTCATAGAATTCAAGTGCTTGTGCCTCAAAAGGGTTAATTACTTTATCAAATGAAAATGGATTAATTTGTAACCTTTTATCATCCTTAGAAACCCATTCTAATTGTGCCAAACTATTATCATTGGGCATTATCATTGATTTATTAAATAGACCCTTTGCTCGTTTAAATGATCCTGTTTTAAGTTCCAGTGTCCCAAGTGAACTTGCAAGTTCAGTCAAATCAAAATCTGAAAAATTACCTGAATCTATAAGTTTTCTGCCTTCCTTAATTACAGGTGAAAACCTTCCCATAATTGAAGAAGTCGCTATGTGTGCAGAAATTAGCCAAGGGTCATACTTTAAATTCTCTGCCTTTCTAAGGTAGAATAGTGCTTTATCAAATTTTTCTTCATGAATGAAAAACCTAGTGGCCGACCTTAAAACAAACCTATTGTTGGGTGCCAGATGTAAAGCCGTAATAATTGCATTTTCCGCTTTTCGTGCATTTCCTTTCATTGCATACAAACGTGCAAGCTCAACCCATACAATTGGATTATTTATTTCATTCTTTGTTCTGTTTTTGGTTTTATTAATTATTTTGTGAAATAGTTTGTTATTAATAAACGTTTGGAATTCATTTATGGTTTCAACATCAATCTCCAACAACGAATTATTTAGAATTTTTGATGTCCCAAGCGTACTTGATTCAATTCTTTTGATTAGTTCATGAAGACTAGGTGAAGTTCGTTCATTATTTAATCTGACTAATTGAATCGCTTCTGATACATGGGGATTATGAATTCCTGAAACAAATGAAGAATTAATAATATCGGCAGCAGTTCCGATATTTTTATTAAGAATCCAGTCTTCTGTGGAGCGCTCAATAGTTAATTGAATAGGTTTAATCAACTTGTTTGATTGGTTAAGTTCGCCCAACTGAAGTGTTCTTTTGAAATCACGCCAGTTTGGAATAACCCTTCGCTCTTTTATTTCAAAGAAAACAGCCATTACTTAAGGTTGTATTTAGACCTTTTATATAACAAATCGAATTTGGAGACAATCCTTTCAAAATTGAACGGATTGAAGTTTGTTGCTGTACCTCCCTTTATATTTGAAGCTACAGTATTTGTCTTTGGATGACCTCTTTTATGGGGAATCGGAAAACAACAGTATGAAACAATTTCAGAAAGTTCATTCGAAAGTGTATTATCACTTATGTAAGATTTAAACTCCTTTACCCCCTTATAAAATGCATCAACCAAGTAGTCCTGAACATCTGCAAAAGTCCCTTGCCATTGTGTCCATTTAAACTTTGGGTCTAAATTCTTCCCTATTAATGCAGTCATATTGGTTCCCGAAAAGTAAAATACAATAAGACTTCCGAACAGATACATATCTGTAGAACGGACTCTAAAATTCCAATCTGGATCTATAAATCGATAAAGAAATTCAGGTGGTGCATAATTCAAATCACCAGGGAATGCGCCACCATTTTCATGGGGTGCTTCAATATCAGAACAAAGCGACCTACCTAAATCTCCAATCTTGGAAACAACTCCTTTCTCATACATTAAAATATTTGAAGGCTTCAAATCTTGATGTGCTATCTCCACTCCATGAAGTTGTTTAAGTCCAACCGCAACATTATGCAGTGAATTTAACTTCCAAACAATTTCTACATCCTTGCTAAAATTCATATGTGATCGAACATCACCATCAGATAATTCAAAAATCAAGTATGGAACATTTGGAATTGTGAAACCATCTAAAACCACCTCTCCCTCATCAATGACCATAGAAATTTTTGATAATTTGGATTCTTTACATCTCAAAAGCAAATCCCTCTCAAATTTAAATGCATCCGTTTGCTCTTTAATTACCTCAACAATTGATTTTCCATTAAACAGTTGAAAAAATGCATGAAAATTTAATGCCTTAAGAAAAGCTTGTTCATTTTCCCTAGAAACCACATAACAAACACTGAAAAATCCTCCTGTAGCCCCCGGTTTAGGCTCAACTTTTCTTAATACTTTTCCAACCATTTTTTAAGGTTTTGCCTTCTAGAGAATGTGCAGCATTATCTTGGCCTTTATTCATTTTAATTTGTTATCAGTTATGACTTATTGAATTATCAAACAGAGGCTATTATCCAACAATTTGTTGCCTAATAAGTTCGTATATTTCTATAACCAAATTTCCTCCTTAAAAGCAATTCTTACAAAGTACGGATTTTTGCTTATTTGACTAAGTTTAAATACATTGTTGTAATAACCATCTCTTATCGGCTTAAACAAGTTTACTCTTTTTTAAGTGAATTGATCTTCCGAAGCCCATTGTAAATACCCAGACCTTTAGGAAAGGCTTTGTAAAAAAATATATGCAAGTCTTTTAAATAAATCGATCGAATCTTTATAGTCAATGGGCTTATGTACTCTTTTGGTTTATATTAAAAAAAGAAACGAATTAAAAAGCGAACGAAGCAAAGCGAAGTGCTGCAAGCCCAAATACTTACCGAAACTAATGTACTGAGCGAGGTAAAACCTCAATTAGGAAGCTTTACATTTCCATATAATTCCTTCATCACTTCACAGGGGTCTATATCAATGGCCAATGAAATCAGGTAGAGTTCCTCCGCCCTTAGTTTTGTGGTCGGGTTGGAACTCAATTGACTTATCCTTGATTTACTTATACCTGTCCTTCTCGCAACTTCCGCTTTGTTGATGGACTTTTTGGCCAAATATAATCCTAGGTCTGTCATTATAGAATGAATGTAAAATTTTGATACATAAAGATAGATTTTAGATACACCTATATAAAATTTTATCTAATTCGTGTAGAAAATGAGTATTTATTTTATACATTAGTATAGAAATTCTACACGAATGGATTGAAATTCACCTTAAAGCTTTGACATATGGACTCCACAACCCACAAAAAGAATCAACTAGACCCTCAGATACAGGGGCTGTTATCGGATATCATCAAAGTAATTCCGAATGTTGTACAGGTCTATCTAAACGAAGGCCATGAAAAAAAGAACACCTTTAAATTCAGGTGGAACATCATTATTGATGCACCCAAAAATGACATCAACAACAAGTTTCTTCCCATTATCCAAGGGTTGTTTTTTGACCATCAAGATCATTTCCACAATCTCCTTTCCCATGATTACGCCAAAACAGAACTGGCTAATGGAAACCTGTTTTTCATCAACCATTGTCGATCCGAACATCTCATCTTTGGAAATCGGGATATTGGCTTTCCTTGGAACCAACTTGAAGACCTAACCAAGGAGAAAGTCCAGAAAAACATTCAGGAGGACTTTCGGACATCCTTGGCAGGCAGTTTATCCTTTCAAAAAGGGTTCAAATACTTCATGTCGGATAACAACCTTTCCCAAGCTGCCTTTATGGCCCACCAAGGGTTTGAACTGGGATACCGGGTCTTGGAAGGTTTTCTCTGCGGAAAGGTGAAAATCTGTCATAAGATAGAGGTCCATCAAAAGTTTTTGGAAAGGAACATAAACCGAACAAAGGGAATGTTCAATCTTGAGGACAACACGGAAATGGAGTTGTTGGAACTATTGGATAGGGCCTATTCCAGTTCAAGGTATGAAAACTCCTTCCATATTGAAAGGGGTCATTTGGACATTTTGGAACAAAAACTTGAATGTTTCTTGGAGGAAATCAAGCAATTGTTCGAAAAGGAACTTGAACTTTTACAGACTCATGATACAAATGGAAAAAAGGCTTTGCTCGAAACCCAAAATATAGAAGAGCCCAACCTATTGGACACGATCAGACAATTGAGCAAGGAAAACTTTGAAATGATGAGACCTGCAAATCGAAGGACAAAAAAAGGATATTATCTCAACCACGTTTATGTCCATAGTCACTTCTCTCTTTTCTACACCTTAAAATCGACCCTTAATGTATGTATCCTGGCCTTGGACGAGCAATGTGATATGACCTTGGACATCAAAAACATCAAAGAGGATGTAAAGACCGTACTGGAGTTTGCAAAGAACCTAATACCCTTGGAAGAGGGAAACTTTTTGGATGAAATGCGGGAACTCATGCTTTCCGATAAAGAAACCACAACTTAACAAAGTAGCCATGAAAAAGAACGAGGAAAGCCATAGTAATGAAAAGGAACTATTGGATAAAGTGATTGGTTTATTGAACCCAAGAAAACGTAGATATCATGGCAAGGATGAACCGCATGTCCAAGAAGTAGTGTTCAAGGTGGAAAACAATTCCGAACTGCGTTATGTCATCTCTTGTCTGTTAAGGCTGTGTATGTCCACCATTGACAATGAAAACGAACTCGACTCCCCAAGACTTCCCTTTCTATCCAAGGATGATGCGGTGATCACCATACTGGGGTTGGTCATTGATATTCTTCCAGATGACCAGTTGGATAGCTACGACCGAATAGAAAAACTCCTTTTGAAGAAATAAACATGATTGTCAACCTAAAAAAATGAACAATGAAACACAAAAAGAAGCAACTCAAAACTTTGAAGGACATACAAAAGCTCAGAAAAAATCTTACCGGACTGCTTGGAAACAAAAAGTCCATTGATCCCAAAGGAAACCATGTGTACTTCGAGGTCAGGGGCAACGACCACCTTTTGATGCAAATCAGAAGCCTATTGCAGCTCTGTGTATTCGCCATGGATGGTGATGGGATGATGTTGGCCCCTAAAAACAATAATGCCTCAAAGGAGGATAGTATTACCCAAGTATTGGAACTGGTACTTTGTATCCTTCCGGATAGTCAAATGTACTATATGGACAAGCTGGACGAAACGCTAACGAAACTTGAAAACAGATAATCCCATAAATCAATTCAAATACATCACATCATGAACCCAAACGAAGAAAAGCTCCTAAAGGATTTGAGACACCACTCAAATGACCATTCCCCGACATTGTCCCCACATCCATGGATCAAGGAAAAGTTCCAACCAACGTTCTTTTACCTTGACGGTCATGCCGATCTATTATTGACCGTTCGCGCATTGATATACCTTTCTATTAGGGCAATAAACCCAGAATTGGGTTCGGATGATGTTATGGAAAGGAACGAAGAAGAATTCATCCATCAGGCCATGACCATCGCCAACCGATTGATGCCTGTTGGGGAAGGGGCATTGATGGACCATTTGAACCTGTTCTATAGGGAAGAAAAGAAAGCCAAAAAAGGGGAATGATTAAGGAATAGAAAAGCATTTATTCATCAAACAAGTAGGGTTTAATATGATTTTTACGCTAAAAATTCCTTGATTTTACTGGGTTTAAAGCCATTTTACGCTAAAAACAATACCAATCTATAAATTTCAGTTGGTCAAAAGATGGAAGACATATCCATGCTTGACCCTAACGCCAAATAATCATTTTTTCATCAAAAATTCATTGATTTTACTGGCCTGAAAGCATTTTTTCACCAAAAGTGGGATAATGGTCGCGAAAATGTATTCCCTATGAGATTCTGCTATGGATATTCTTGGACAAACCTCAAAAAAGCATTTTTCCATTAAAAATTCATTGATTTCACTGGGCTGAGAGCACTTTTCCGTGAAAAACGCTTGAATCGCAATCAATTAAAATTTTCAAAAATCCCAATAAAAATGGGCTTTTCCAAAGGAAAATGAATTAATAGCGCTGCGTTAGCACGCTATCCTCTTGCTTCTCCTTTTTGTGCGCAAGCACAAAAATTATCGCACAACATGGTCTAAAAACCAGTTGCATTTTTATGTAAAAGTCAAATCAAATGGCGTACGGACTTTAGGAAAGTCAAATCAAATTGCCGTACTTTTTAATTGCTATACAACAGCGAATTAAATATATAAAAACCAATCCATTAAATACCGAAAAACCCAATCATTATGATTGGGTCGTATTGTTGGTAAAAAGGATTCAAAAACCCTAAGTTTCATATAATCTGGCCTCGTTTATTCCAGACTGTACAAACTGTGATCGAACCCATCTGGATAGTCTCTTGGGTCAAAGGGTACTTCCCCTTCCGTTTCGGATTCAAATGTTGTTGTTTCTGTTTCCATCGTTTGAAGATTTAAAGGATTCCGTTATCGGCAAAGCTGTAATAACGACCATCGGGTGCCAGGATGATATGGTCCAATACCTTGACATCAAAAAGCATTGCAGCCTGTTGGATTTTCTTGGTCAACTGTTTGTCCTGCTCACTTGCCTTTAACTGGCCGGACGGATGGTTATGTGATAAAATGATTCCGACGGACAAGGTTTTTAAAACAATGGCAAAGAGGATGCGCATATCCACCAAGGTTCCCGTAATCCCACCAATGGACAAGGGATAGATTCCTTTGACTTTATTCGATTGGTTGAGCAAAAGAATTTTAAAACATTCGTTCAATCCAATGGTGTCGGTATCCCAATTTTTGAAGAGCAATTGTGCCACATCATTTGAATTGGTGATGGAGTTCGATTGCAGGGTACTGAGTTTTTCCCTGTAGCTGATCTGTATTTCATTGACTTGCTGTTCCATGATCATTTCATTTTAGAATCAAAAAAGAAAGGGGCTCCAAAGAAACTTGGTTACCCCCTATCCTTATTAATCATTGGCACCTCCCAACAATAGAATTTCACTGGCAACGATCTCGGTCACATAACGTTTGTTTCCCTCTTTGTCCTCATAGGAACGGGAAGTCAATTTTCCTTCCACGGCAATCTCTTTGCCCTTGGTCACGAAACCTTCGATGATATCGGCCAGTTTCCCCCAACCGATGACCGTATGCCATTCGGTGTTGGTCACCCGTTCCCCTTCGGCGTTCTTGTAATGTTCATTGGTGGCCATGGTGAACCGTGCCACACGCTTCCCTTTGTCAAGGTCTGTAATGGTGGGGTCTTGCCCCACGTTTCCGATCAACTGCACTTTGTTTCTTAATGTACTCATGATATAAAGTTTTAAAGGCCTGCCGTCTTCCAGTATTGGATACATCAGCAAACAGGTTAAAAATTCCCCCTCTATTTTTTTGGTCTTTGTTTCCCAAATTTTAAGGGGCGTTTGTTTGCTTCTTACGTGCACAGCACAATAAAAGAAGGGGTTCTGTCAAGGCTTTTGGGCAGAAATCGGGAGGCTCCGCGACGTAGCAAAACCTTTAGCCATGCCTACGGCAGGCAAGGTTTTCAAGGAGGTGGAAACCCTATTTATGGACAAAACCTGTCTTGGCCTTGACAGGTTCAATGAGGGCCTTAGGAATTCCATCTGACCCATTGACAATTGAGCGTACGGGAAGTTAAGCGAGTGCAGGCGATGGTGTCCTGATGGGAAGTCCTTGGGCACTGCCCTGTTTTTCGATGCCCCGAAAAACAACCAGGGGCTTCTTTTATTACGGACCCCTTAAAATTTGATGGGCGGACGAACGGATTGTAGCTTTCCTCAGCAAAGCCCCAAGAAGGGTTTGCAAGGGAAGGGTACACCAAAAATCCGTTTGGACGACTTCCTTATTGGCCAAAAGAACTTTTGCCAACCCAAGACTTGCTTTTTAATCTGCTTGAAACAGCTCTCCCTGATTGGATTCATTTGAATAGGAATGGTCAACATACCAAGCAATCCATGAATGCATTATCTTTGGTAATCATGAGCGCGGAATACATCAAAATCTTTACCGATGAATGGGTCACTTTGGAAACAATTGGTGGTTTTTTACATACGGGTATCATACAATCCTCAAAGAACAATTTTGACCATTTTGAACACTATTCCACAGAAATCCAAGAACTACACGAAATCGTGATCACTTTGAAAGAAAAAGGAAAAGACCGATGGGATTTCCCAATTAAAATCAAGGACATCATTTCTATAGAAAGAGTGGATTGAACCTCTACAAAATTAGGTGCCGATTTTCGATATACCTCTTAAATGGGTTTTCTTTTCATGCGTTACTTGCCATGTAGCCCTTACTTTTTTAAGACAGCTCGTTCAATTTGCCGAGGGTCGGGTTTCAAGGGTTGTTCGAGGGTCGTGACCACCTCCAGACTGTAGTGCCCGAATTCATTTGTTACTGTACCATGGCATAAATAGATGCCCTTTTCAAGAATGGGGGTGGATTCCAACTGTCCGGGCATCATTGACAAAGTGGACTACGAAGAAATGTCCATTTCCTATGGATGACCATAAAAAAACGGGGCCTGTTTTCAGACCCCAAGTAATAAAAATCAATCTGTGAATGTCTTGGCTTGCTGCTCTAGGACAACTACCCTTTCCTTGATTCGTTCCTCACGTTTTTGCCGCTTCTCCGCAAATGTTTCCTCTATGTCTGAAATCTTTTTTCCATAAAAGGATTGCATCGCCACATAAAAGGACTGGTTGGTCATATTGTTGGTATGGTTGCTTTCCCCAAGGTGCACTTGCTGGGTCAACAAGAACCGTAGCAATTTAAATAAGGTCTCCTTTTTGAAGTTTTGTTTGAGCTGGGACAACAGTTCCTCTCGCGACAAATGGGAATCATCTCCAAGGAAATTCCCAAAATGTTCCCTTTGGCTATAGAATCCGATATTGTTCTCATATAATGAGATGGCGATGGCCACCATTTCATCTGTGGATAAGGGCTTCTTCCGATTGATATAATCGGTCTCCCGAATCACGTCCACCACCTCCTTGAACTGATGGTTGTTCTCAATCTGCTTTTTTCGAAGTTCCCGCTCATTGATCTTGATGATCTGTTCTTCTGGCGTACACTCGGCCATTTTTCGTTTCTCCAAGGACCTTGCCCCTGAATCCCCATCTTGAACTTCTTCCCTGACACTTACAAGAATGGTCTGTGTCAAGTAGGTATCCGTTTCCAGTAGAATACCCTTTTCAAAGCCATGATCTAGGGCATTGTCCCATGCCTTCTTTTCCTCAGTAAATGATTCCAAAGCCTCGGCTAAGAATTCAGCCAATTCTTCCTCGGTGTATTCATAGTTCCGGTGCTCCTCTTCAATATGTTCCATGGTAGGTTCAATGGGCTCCTTTAAAATGTTCAGTTCATTGGTCACATGTACTTCCAGCCCCTCATTTTCCATCTGGGCCATGACCCATTGGTTCCGTTCCTCGTCCACCCAGTATTTGTTGATGTTGGGTACCAGTTTCAATCCCTCCTTTTTTACTTTTTTCAAGAGGTTCATAAAGGTCTTGGTCTTTTTGTTCTCAAAACAGGATGTCCGTGTACAGACCATCTTCCCATCCCCGAACAGGTTGCCTTGATTGGCCGCATTGAACGGACATACATCACATGCCCCTGCTTTGGGCAACAAGGTTTTGTCGGTTACATCAAAACAGGCTTTGGTCAGGTCAAAGGTCCTGTTTTCGACCATCCGCTTTATCCGATGCTCATGATATGCCCCACCAAGGCTTTCCAGCATCATTTGTTGCTCCTCGGGTTCAAACAGGGCTACGGCCACTCCCAGGGAAATTGTCATTTCCCCTTTACGGACAAAAACCTTGAATCCCTCGATCAAAGCGGCCAATTTGATGCGCTGTCTGATATAGTTCTCCGAACGACCCAAACGTTTGGCTATCTCAGTGGGTTCATAACGATCCAATAGGAACTGTATGGCCTCGGCCTCCTCTGTGGGTTCCACATCTTTCCGTTGTAAGTTCTCAATGATTTGGACTTCCAGAATTTCATTGTCCCCAAAGTCTCGGACCAAGGCTGGAATTGTTGCCATTCCGGTCAATTTACTGGCACGGAACCGACGTTCCCCCCATCACTATGATATAGCCTTCATCGGATTTCCGAACCGTTATGGGCTGTAACACCCCATGTTCGGCAATGCTCTGTGCCAAATTATTGAGGCTTTCCGCATCAAAGGTTTTTCGGGGTTGTGTGGGATCTGGGGAAATTGAGCTGATTTCCAACATTTGGATTTGTGGAACAATATCCACTTTTCCGGCACTCTTGGTTTGCCCTTTCTTCGTTACTTGCCCATTGTTTCTCTTTTGGGCCGCTCTTTGTTTTGTTTGTGTTTCCATGATTTCTGGATTTTTGGTTAAACAATATTTGAGCGGTTACCAAGCGGAAGACAAAATATTGGAGTGGCAAGGAAACGGAATAAACAGTGACTTACGGAACGGCTTTATGCCGTCCCTTGTCCGAGAAAATTAGGCGAGCTTAACTTTGGTGAATATTGGTAAGAAAAAATATATCTGATTAGATTTTTGGAAGTTTCTGGGTTAAATCTCAGATCAGTATTTTGTCCATGATACGATACTGTCTTCAGCAACTTCAAAGTTTTTAATAGAATAAAACCAACTAAATACCATTTCTCCAATACTTTTATTGAGATATTATATTTCTGACAGTGCCAGTTAAACTTGAATTTTGAAACTTAAATTCTTTTCGAATCGTATCAATTTCGCATATAATCGTATCACAACGTATCATTTACACTATATCCATTATCGTATCAATTTCGTATATAATCGTATCATAACGTATCATATATAAATTGATTTTCTTAGTTTTGTAAGCATGAACAATGTACATACACTTAAAGTTTCATTGGATTGGAAGCTTTTATCGATCATCAGTAAAATAGATAGGTTCGATGCTGAATGGACTTTGATTGAAAAGAAGGAAGGCCAAAGCCTGAAACAATTAAAAGCTATAGCCACAGTACGCAGTGTTGGGGCATCTACAAGAATTGAAGGCTCCAAAATGAGTGACGAGGAGGTTGATGTTTTCCTAAAAAATCTGTCCGTTGAAAAAATAGAGGATAGGGATACCCAAGAAGTTGCAGGATACTTTGAAGTACTGGACCTCATTTCTGAATCCTTTGCCGATATTGACATTACTGAAAATTCCCTTAAAAATCTACACAACCAACTCTTAAAGTATAGTGAGAAAGACAAATGGCATAAAGGTGATTACAAACAACACAGCAATAGCGTGGAAGCAACCTTTCCTGGTGGCGCAAAACAAATCATTTTTGAAACCACACCTCCTGGTATTGAGACTGAAGATGCGGTACGGAAATTGATCGAATGGTTTAATGACGATACTGAAATCCACCCACTAGTCAAGTCTGCCATATTTTGCTATGACTTTGTCAGCATTCATCCCTTTCAGGATGGCAATGGCAGATTAAGCAGGTTACTTTCAACATTACTGCTCCTAAAGTACGGTTATAAATGGATCCAATATGTAAGTTTTGAACATGAGATAGAACATAGAAAAGCGGAGTATTATCAGGAATTAAGAAAATGTCAGGCACAAAGACCTAATGAGGATGTAACTACCTGGCTATATTTCTTCTTTGACGCCTTATTGAACATACATCAACAATTGATGGACAAGTTGACGGTTGAAGGTGTTGAATCCAGCCTTTCACCAAAAGAAAAATCCATTCTCGTTTTTATTACAGACCATCCCGGAACTAAATCAGGAGAAATTGCAAAAAAACTTGACATACCCAATCCAACAGTGAAAAGAATTTTATCTGAATTGGTCGACAAAAATCTTATCGAAAAATTTGGATCGGGTCCAGGCACCAATTATAGCCTAAATTAGTAGGTCAATTTGGTTCATTTAACTTCTGAACTGGGCATTCTTCAAAATACAGGAGGCACAATTAGCGAATTATGTCGAGGATGGGATATCTTTGCTGCTACTTTTATTCAAATCAATTGGGTACAATAAAAAACATCTGCAGTCTGATTCCCCTATTGTCCATCTATGCATGGACCATGGTTTTGGGCTATTGGTCCCCAGAACTGCCCACGGAATCCCAATCGAAAAGGACGGCCACATGGTACCAGCTCGATGGACGAACAGATGGTTCCCTACATGTGGTACCAACAAAATATTCGGATGGGGAACTGTCCGTGGATGCTGGAGACCCTGGAACACCGTTTCACCCTGCATCCATTGCATGGACCAAAAGTTTGTCCCAACCACTTGATGTAGCCCCCTTATCCAAATCGATTCTACATCTTCATGACCTGTACAAACAGGATCAAATCGACTTACTCTATCCTTTCCATTTTTTCTTTTGAGCCGATACCCTATCCATCAAAAGGTATCAATTGCCTTACTACATCCGGCGTATTGTTGACCGGGAAAGTTTCACATCACTTAAATTAAAAATAAATGGAAATTGGAATATGGGCCATTGGTTTGGCCATCATCGTTCTATGTGCCATACCATTCATAGCCATGGCCATAAACAAAAATAAAAAACAACGCCTTATGATCAAAGAACTACAAGATTTGGCAAAATCATATAGTAGCGATCTGGGCACATTTGATCATGGAATTGATTTTGCCATCGGCATGTCGACCGCTAAAAATTACATCTACTTCTACCAGAGCGGTATCGATGAACCTACCAAGGATTGTATAGCCGTCAACTCCGTCCTCGGTTGTCAGGTCCGAATGACCAAGCGACGCCTAAAATCAAAAAAGGGATTTGAGGAGGTGCTCCAAAAACTGGAACTGGAATTTGATTTTAATGATGGAAAAGTACCACCCGTTCGATGGTGTTTCTATGATACGGACAAGTATTACCAGCCCAATGGGGAACTGGGCTTGATCAAAAAATGGGAAAGCGATATACAACATGCCCTGAGCTTTTATAGCACCTAAGCAACATTAACATTGAACAATGGCCCCGTCATCGAAGCGGGGCCATTTAAAACAAATGGGTATAGGGCATCCCGATTACGGGCAAGATCGACTCAAACCTCCATTAACGAGAACTTCAGCAGTGTTTGAAGCCTGAACAGGTAACCAATTTAATGGTTGGGTGTTTTTTAAATTTACCATATGTCATCTTAAAAAGTGCATTATAACACACTTTCCATTGTTTTAATTACTTAGTATATAATCTTTACAATAAAACACCCCGGGGAAGTTCAGTAGAAGATTGGGCATTATGGAGCCACGTATGGTTCACCTTTTTAAGCCTTTCCAACAACAGCAAGACCTTGTGGAAAAATTGATTCAACGATCTTTCCTAAATCAGGAAACCAAGGATTTTTATCTTAAAGAATCTGTGTTTCGATGTGGGCAGCTCAACAAAACGTAAGGGTAGTCAATGATGAATTGACATGTTATTTATTCAGGTACACCCAAAACAGGTGAAAAGGAAGGGTTTTGAATTTAAAGTTTCATGGTAATGGAGATTGCTGAAATCAATACTCCATATCATTGGTCCCAAAAATCATAGTTTTGAACTTCCTAATGGATTGGAACGAAACCCTACAAAATGAAAATGTCGCAAATGTTGTCAATATTTGCGACATTTTAATATCAATGACAAAGGCCCTTTACTTATTTCAGAAAGGATTTTCTAAAGTTATTACCATCCTGAAACAAAACCACTATCACTTTCAGAATTGTTTCTGAGTACTGAACGCAGCCCTTCCATATCTGAACTGATTTTATCCTCCAAAACTCTAGCATAAACCTGTGTCGTTGTGATCTTGGTATGGCCCAACAACTTGGATACTGTTGCAATGGGGACCCCATTGGAGAGGGTGACCGTGGTGGCAAAAGTGTGCCTTGCCGAATGAAAGGTCAGGTTCTTATCAATCCCGATCCGTTTTGCCACCTCTTTGATATAGGTGTTCATTTTTTGGTTTACAAAAACGGGCAAAAGGTTATCTTTCCCTGTACCTGGAGCATCCTTATACCGCTCTAAGATCAGCATAGCCTCTTCCAACAAGGGAATCCGAAGCGGATAATTGGTCTTGGTCCGTTGTAAAAACAGCCAGAACTTGCCATCAATACCACGAACGACGTTGCCACTTTTCAATTTTTTGACATCACTATAGGAAAGGCCCGTATAACAGCAAAAGACAAATACATCCCGAACTATACGTTGACCTTCCTCTGGAACAAATGCCTTGACCAACGATTCAAGTTCGTGTTTCTCCAAAAATTCACTTTCGTGCTTATGGAATTTCAGTTTGTAACGGGCAAAAGGGTTTTTGTCCAACCATTCCAGATCCAATGCGAGATTCATCAGTTTCTTTAAACGGGATAGATGCTTCATCACCCCATTATTGTTCAAGGAGTTTGAACGTTGCAAGGATGGGCCCTTGCGAAGAAACTGCTCAAAATCGATAATAAAGCTATACCTCATATGTCGCAGGTAAATATCGCCCGTTCTTTGTTGCTTCATTAAAAATTTCTTGAGGTAGTTCTCAGTGGTATAATAATTTTTAAGGGTTCCTGGCCTTAAAGTACCGTCCATGTTCTCGTTGTGATAAGACACCAATTGCAATAAAGTTTTGTGCTTGGAATCCACTCCAAGGAACCTGGATTTAATGGATTGTGCCGTGACCAGTTCAAAATCGGATGACAATTGTTTGTGACATGCCAAAAGCTTGGCTTGTACCGTATCCAAATAGTTGTTCAATTGTTTTCCTTCAGAGGTTCTTAACCCCGTTTTTTTTGCTTTTGGGTCCCAAAAAGTTACCTGGGTCACTCTTTTAAGGCTGATTTCGGCACGTTTTCCATCTACGGTAATACGCGCATAAACTGGTGCCAGACCATCTTTTTCCTTGGCCGTATTAAGCCAAAAATGAATAGTAAAAGTTGTTGAAACGTCCATAGACTCTCACTTTAGGTGAATATTCGATTTTGTTTTGAAAGTCAAATCGAAGTGAAAGTCAAATGCTAAAGGTCACTAATTTAATAAAAAAAAACGAGCTTGGTTCGTCGGGCTATTGCTCCCCCTTAGGTAACCGAATAGGTAACCGAATTGGCCACTTATTAACAATTTTAAAGGAAATCAAATGAAATCAGAAAATATGTAAGTATCTGATTTTCATTTGATTTGCCTTATTTTGGTTTCTTTTGAAACCTATTTCGTCGGGATGACTGAACCATCCATATGATTGTATGTTATTCTAAATCAGAAACAAGCACTGAAATTTCAGAACCTGCACACCTTATTGCACATTTATCATGAAAATGAGAATAAGAACATATCCATTTGACACTAAAAATACTGAAAACAGTTCAAAATATACTAGACCGTGCAAAAATTTTAAGAATAATAAACAAATTTTGAAGGAAAGGAAATAAAATACACTGATAAAGGAGAGTAAATTATTTCAGGTCAATCTACAGAATTTTGAATCATATTGAAAACCCTTTGAATAATACTCCTTTTTTTGTCTGATACCCCAGTGCAACATTTGCAAAAAATGAAAGTTATAGTCTAAATCAATTATTTGTACATTTGAATTGTGGAGAAATTTGGAGAAATAGAAATCCGAGTAGTAGGAAAATCAGGACACAAAGACTTAAGTCCTGAGAACTATGACATAAAGCAAATTGCAGCTATACTGCAAAATGTAGAGGATTTGCTGTACCCAAACAATAAAAAGGACCGTCCGATAATAACTTATGATATTGAAGAAGGTTCGGTAAGACATAAATTCAAAACCACTATTCAAGCAATAATTGGTTTTAGTGCAATTTTATCCCAAGTTCAAGCTAATAATTCAATAGACTTTTTGGAATTAAAAACAGCAAGAGCAATAGAGAACATTCAAAATTTATCGCGCCAAAAAAATTATGAATTTCAAATCAAAACTTCCTTAAAAGAAGATTATGAATTGACGATAAATCCTTCAACACGTTTTGTTCAAACTGAAAAAACTTGGGTAGAGGCGGAACTTTATTTTTATGGTATCCTTAGAGATGCTGGAGGCAAAAGCAAAGCTAATATTCATCTGGATACACAAGATTATGGCTATTTGGCAATAGAAACAGGACAAGAATTTCTAAAAGAAAGAGAAGAAAATTTACTTTATAGAAGATTTGGCGTAAGAGCACTAGGGCTTCAGAATGTTGAAACTGGAGAAGTGGATACAAAGTCATTAAAGCTTTTGGAATTAATAGACTATAACCCAAAATTCGATAAAACTTATTTAAACAGTCTAATCGAAAAAGCAAAGAAGAGTTGGAAAAATATTAATCCTGATGAGTGGATATTAGATATTAGAGGTAGTTATGAAGCATAGTGTTTTACTTGATACTAGTTTCTTTATTCGTCTACTCAATGATGAAGACAAACTTCACCAAAACGCCCTTGGCTACTATAAATATTTTCTTGAAGAAGAAATCACATTAAAAGTTTCTACTGTAACAATAGCTGAATATTGTGTTTTAGGCAAATTAGATGATTTACCACTTGTAAATATTCAGATTTTACCATTAAACCTCGCAGAAGCCCAAAGAGCTGGAGAATTTGCCAAAATAATATTCGCAGAAAACAAAGTTAGCTTATCAAGTCTTCATCCAAGAGCTATTATACCAAATGACGCAAAACTATTTGCGCAAGCAGATGTAGATAAGACAACAACACATTTTGTTACATCAGACGTTCGCTCCAAAGGTACATTAGAACTCCTCAAAAAAGGATTGAATCCTAAGTTTGATATTATCAGTATAGATATTCCTTACACGGAAACCTTTGGTATTCTCGACTTATAAAAAGTCGCACAACAAAAGTAACTGTTGCACAAGCCATTAAAGAGCGAACGAAGCAAAGCGAAGTGCTGCAAGCGTCCCAAAACTTACCAAACTAATTTACTGAGCGAGGCAGAATAACTCTATTTTATAAGCTTTTCCAAATAAGAAACCTTGTCCTTTTCTGATTGTAATAAACGCTCATAAAGTTTCTTGTTTTCTTCGTAGGCTTCTATAAGTTTATCCAATGGATTAAATGTGCAGTTGTAATTTAATGAAGATGAATTATCATTATACGTATTGCCAATAATTGTGAAAACAACCTCCTCAGAAAAATTTTCAATCCCTTCCTTGGTCACGCCCAAGGCCTTGGCTATCTCTTCCAGTTTCACATCATCCACCTTTTCGCTGTTCTCAATATTGGAAACGGCCTGTTGGCTGATGCCCAGTTCTTCGGCAAGGGTTTCCTGTTTCATCCCACGAAGTTCCCTGATCCTACTGATCTTTCTGCCTATATGGTTGTTTTTGGTCTTTGTCTGCATATCTCAAATATAGGGTGTTTCGTACAATAATCCGATTGTAAAATACAAAACAGTTTCAATAAAATACAAGTGCCCATGGTAGGGTACTTGGGAACATGGCCTTAATATGGTCAGCGATTCTCGAACCCTTTAAACAACAATCTTATGAAATATGACACAAACATACCAGAAAACTTTGAAAAAGCCGAAGAGCTGTCCGAATTGCTCGACAGCATCCTGAACATCATAACCATTGACAGTGCCTTTTTGTCCAAAAAACAGAAGGAGGGCAATACCGAATATTATTTCCTTACCCTTTTTGTGGATGTCAATAATGATCCTCTCCCTAATGAGATACGTACCCTAGTAACCAAAAAAGGAAAGAAGCATCCCGATTTCAGGATAAGGGTCTATACGGAAAGCCAATCCGAAGTAGGCCTTGAAAGGGGTTCGCTCTATTTCTTGGAACATTGCTGTCTGGGAGAGACTGTTTTTGCTCGCTTACAAGGAGGAAACATTATGGATTACCCCACAATGGCATACGAGACCCTTATCAAAAGGGCCATTCGATATCTTAAATCCGAATCGGCAAAAGTAAATGCCTTTGCCAATACTGCCGACATCCTGATAAAGGAAGGGGATTATGCCATTGCCACCTTCAACATGCACCAGGCCTTTGAGCTTTCGTTCCGTTTCATTGAACAGATGTGCATAGG